>NC_017288.1 GCF_000204255.1 Chlamydia psittaci 6BC
TATAATTAAAATTATATTAAAATATTAAAGGTAGTTGAGACGTTAAGTTGTCCGTCATGCCTGTATCATAAGCTGATAACATTTGCGTAGAAGATAAACACGATACTCGCATTATCTCTTGGTCAGCAAAGCCCATTTTTTTTAGATATGCTAGAGCACTAGCTCGTAGAACATGAGGTGTTACTTTAATTGGAGAATTAATATCACCTTCAGCCAACTTAAAATAATAATAAACCTGATTGATTGCTACCTGTTGTCCTTCACCGGAAACAAAAACCCAACCCTCTCTATTCCCAAGATAATCTTGCAACTCTTGCATTAAGAAATTAGGATAGCTTACCTTCACCTCTTGGTATCTATTTTGTCTCTTTTTTACCTTGAATGTAACCTGATTCTTAGCAAAGGATATGTCTTCAGTCCTTAAAGATATTACCTCGGTTAATTTTCTGACTCCTTGTATGATCAACTTGCCTATCAGATAGTCCCTAAAACTAATCTTTTTCAAAGCATCAAAAAATAACAACCACTCTCTTTTCGAGATAAATTCTGTCTTCACCTTATCTCTAATCTTATAAAAAGTTGGGTTCCCAAAGTCCTTAGAAGGACTGGCGTGTTTAATAACCCCTTTGGTTAATCGATAAAGAAACTTGGTAAAAGATATATAACATGCTGCTCTAGCTTGTTTTGATGCCTCTGAAACCGGCTTCCCAGAGTAAGTGAAAGTTAAAGATTTTATTCTGTTCAGAATATCACAATGATCACAACAGACTAAACCTTCCAATTTCATGGAACCATCTAATATATGATTGGCTACTAGAAACTTGATACCCGAAGCGTAATTCTTTCTAGTAATAGGAGATAAGGTTGCTAACCATACATTAGCTGCTTCTAATACTGTCAGAAATAATCTACTCTTGTGGTGGTGACTCAAACCGCTCATACTCAGTCTCAATATTTTGTAATGTACAAGTCTTGCGCAGTCTAAGTTTTTTTCAACCAAAAGTCTACCACCTAAAGTTGCAAAGTCTACCACCTAAAGTTGCAAAGTCTACCACCTAAAGTTGCAAAGTCTACCACCTAAAGTTGCAATTCTTCTCGGGATTTCTCAGGTTTAAATTCTTAAAAAGTATATTAATACTTTTTATTTGCTGCTGATTTGAGTCAGCATCTGATATCTACCTTAAGAGTTTTCTCGAACAGTTGATGCAGTAAGTTTTTGTTATATTCAGAAAGCTCTAAACCAGAAGAAACTATTTTTAAAATATCTATAAGTTTCTCAGAAACTTCCTTATTCTTTTCCTCAAAATCTACACACCGTTCTGTCTGAGAAGACTTTAAAGGAGGTAGGAACTTATTTAATACATCGATAGCTAGAGCATTCGATAAACCGCTAATCTTTCCCAAAACCTTAAGTTTATCTTTAACAGATCCTTTTCTAGAAGCTAATAGATATGCCGTTTTATACGGTATTGACTGGAATAAAGACTTGGTATTCTTATCAGGAAGGCTAATGAATAACTCGTAATATCCTAGGGCGTTATAAGCTGAAGACTTTGTACGAAAAACAAGATTTATCCAAGATGAAAATGTTGTATCAGGAGAATTCATGTTTTTTAAGATTTCTCTGACCTTATAGATTTTCTCTCCTATTAAAAGAACGTGTTGTTTTTGTATGGATTTAATTTGCCCAGTAAGTAGCTTAATAGAAGCTAATCCTCTATTATATTCTTCATCGAACTTACTATTTTGGCTAACTACTAAGTTTTCTATTTGCTCCTTTTCAATATCACTTAGAGATACTGAAAACACATCCATAGCGAATTCCTTTTTAAGAAATTCTTTAGTTGTGTTTTCTTGATTCTTTTGAAAAAAAGCGGATGCTTCTTTAGTTAATTTACTCACAGAGTTTCCTGGACTAATTTTTCATCAGAGAATAGCTTGTTTTCTATCTCTTTAGTTAAGTTTAATATGTCTTTAGCTGCTCTAGAATTTGGGTAGGCGTTTATTACTGATGATTCTTTTAATAAAGATCTGCTGACAGTAACATCTCTTCGTATTTTACTGGACAAGATTTTACCTTCATAAATCGTTTCTATAATGTCCATGTAAGTTGAATTTGTTGAATTTCTTTCATCCCAAAAAGAAAAAACTATTCCTAGTATATCCAAATTGTTTCCGATTGTTGAACAGAACTCTTTTATCTTTTGCAAACCAAGAATAGAGAATGGTTCTGGGGTTAAACACACAACTAGGTAATCACTAGCTAAAAATGCTTCTTGGGAAAGAATTCCTAAACTAGGAGGCGTATCCAAAATACATACATCATACTGGTCCTGGACCTTCTGAAGAGCTAGGTGCAAATGATTAACTGATAAACTGATATCTTTATCCAACCCCCTAAAATCTTCTACAAGAACAGATGAGGGAATGATATCAAGGTTTTCTATTTTCGTTTTATGTATGGCTCTTCTAATCTCATTAGAATGTCTTAAAATCTCATTCAGACTGTGATCATCTTGAATTTGAACTCCAAGACCGGTAGTTAAATTTGCTTGTGGATCTAAGTCCACAAGCAAAACTTTTTTTCTGCTTACTTGGGCAAGATTACTACCAATATTAAGGGATAGGGTTGTTTTCCCAGTACCACCTTTAAAAGAACAAAATGCTAGCGTTTTCACACTTACTCCAACGTTAGAGTAGATGTTAATTTATTCAGCTTTTGAGAACATATCTTTTCTCGACAAAATCAACATAATCAAAGCTTTTTTTAGCTTTAAATTATTATGTTCCATTTGTTCGACTATAGGTGAGTCGGGAAACAAGCTTAAAGATGTTTGTATTTGATTAAGTAAGTTTAATATAACGGATATACTTTTGTGGTATAATTCCAATGGAGAATTCAAAAAAGTAATTTTTTCCTTGTGCACTTTCATTTTGATATCTAGTTCTGGAAAATCTTTTTCAACATCTTTTACAATCTTGATAAAATCATTAGTCATATTCTGTTTATCATTCATAATCTCTCCAGTAAATAGACGTATGATTTTTTCATATAAAACCACAAAAAAAATATCCAACGAAAATATATTTAATTAAGTTGCTTATAATTTATTAACCATTTGTTTGTTGTTTTACTTCTAAAAACGATATATTTGATGTTGCTGTAGTTCCTAAAATTGAGTCACCATTTGCCAAAGCATTTACCCAAACCACACCACTATCCATACCACCAACTCTTAGAGAGAATGTAACAGGATCTGTTCCAGTGTTGTTTACAGCCGTTCTCAATGAACAAACATTAGGAATCCCTGATGAGTAACCATAACTAATGGCACAAGGAGATGAATCACCTTCTCTTACAAGAGCGAGAACGACATTCCCTTCCATTCTAGAAGCTATGATGTCAGCAGAAATTAAAAACATACTATTAACGTTGTCGGGTGTAATTGTAAATTTCCCGATTTCTGTTCCACCTAAAAGTGTGCCAATATTAGACTTTGTAAATAAACCGTTGCATTGGATTTTTTCTGATAAAGAAAAGTTCTTAAAAGCTTTTGTAAGTGCTAAATTTTTATCTGATATTATTCTATCAATAACTTCTTGTATTAAACTATTAGTGATATCTTTTATGATAGCATCTACCAAACCCTTCTGTATTTGATCTAGTATTAGCTTTGATAAGGTATCAGCATCTATCGAGAAGTCTATGGTGGCACTTTGTGCATTTGTGTTTGAGATATCTATTTTAAGACCCTCTTTAGCATTCAATTTGGCTGCTGTTGGTGTTGACTTTGTCCCTAATATAAGTTGTTGATCTTGTAAGGGACTTTCCATTTGACCAAGCTTAATATTGTCTGCAAATACACAATTTTGGGTGTCATTTAAGTAAAAACCAGAATTACCCATAATTAAAACTCTTTTTATTTTGAGTTTTAATTTAATTTTTTTTGACTATCAACAATTAATTTTTATTTGTTGTGCTTTGAATTGTTTTATTTGTTGAAATTTGCTGAAATTTACTTTTGTTTAAATAAAATACTTCTTTTTTAGAAATAGTTTTTCCTTGAATCCTTTCGTGTTTGTTTAACCATTTTAGCTCAATAGCTATCTCAATGCATCTATTGATAGCGGATTCTATTTTTTTCCAGTTCCTAGAAGTAATATATCGATTCATCCTCAAAGTATAAGATAGGTTTTCGAACCCTATTTCTATTTTATCTGGCCATTCTTTTGATCCTGAACTATTCATTTTTTTTCTCGTAGCTGTACTAACAATCCAGTCTATGAATGTGTAAGTGAATTTTGATGCATTTGGGAATCTTAATTTTATTTCCTGATACATATTTGCAGGCTTTAAAACGAAATAGGAATCAATTTGATCTACTATGATAGGACAAGGTTCTATGATGAACCCTTTATGTTTTTTAGAAATCAGATTAAGAAAAGGTTCTTCATCCAAAGCTTTATTTTCTTTTGGAGTCAGACCTTCCCAACCTTCACAGATGCGTAAAATAGGAGAGAAAGTTTGATAGCGATCAACGACTTCTTCTCCTTTATTCCATCGTTTTCTTGTCGCAACTATTAGATAAGGCTCATTCCCTAAATGATACAATGCTTCGAGAGCTATTAAAGCTTCTTTGCCTCCAAACTCATTCTTATTTCTAGATGTTTTATATTTTTTTACTCCATAAGCTTCTAAATATTCTGACTTTGTGAATTTAATTCTCGGAATTGTTCCTTCGAATTTAAAAGTATTTGTTTCTCTGGATAAATAAGATCCTTCTAAATTTCCTCGATAATTTGTTGCTGTTAAGAGTTTTTGAATCGCTGCTAAAGCATGATAGTGAGATGGTTGTAAATCTAGCCCTATTACTTCGATTTTAGATTCAGTACAAATGCTCGGGAACAGCTCGAATAAGTCTTCTGATAACTGGGGTTTTCTCCCAAACTTTTGGTTCTCTAAGTGAAGAGAACTTTTAATTATCTGATTTTCTGATTTCACCATGCTTCTTTTTGAATTGTAAATTTCCCTGTGCACGAATTAAATCTTAGCGTTGTTGAAAACACAGAACCATGTCTATTTTTCCCTACTATGATTTCTGAGAGTCCTTTCGTAGCTTCCTGTGAATAATAGTCTTTTCTATGTAAGAATAGTATGACATCAGCATCTTGCTCTATTTGACCGCTATCTCTAAGATCTGACAACATAGGCCTCTTATCTCCTCTGTCTTCTACCTTCCTAGATAGCTGTGATAAACATACAACGGGTATTTGTAACTCAACAGCTAATTTTCTCAGTTGTCTTGAAATTTCAGCTATTTCATTTTGGCGATTCTCTGCTTTTTTCGAAGATCCTATTAACTGCAAATAGTCTATAAACAAAGCATCTATACCTTGATTTTCTCTTAATTCCCTAGCTTGATCTATTAATGTATTTAGATCTGTACTCTTGTTATCACATATAAAGAAATGAGTTCCTTTCAGCTTTGTTCCAATGCTTTCTATTTTAGATAAAACATCCCTAGAAAAATTACCTCTTTTTAATTGTTCGCAAGAAGTCTCACTTAAATTTGATATAATTCTCTCTACAATTTGATTTGGGCTCATTTCTAATGAAATAAAACCCACAGCCTTTCCCTGTTCTAAAACGAGATTAAGAGCTATGTCTATAGCAAAAGCGGTTTTACCCATAGCAGGCCGTGCAGCAATAACAACAAAGTTTCCCTTTGATAATATAATGCTATGTTCGTCTATTGAAGAATATCCTGTAGGCAATCCATCTACATAATCAATCTTATGTCTGGATCTATAATCATACCTGTGACGTATTTGGGCAATAACACTAGCTTTGCCATTTTCCCCGGATGAAAATATGTCATAAACGGTTTTCCCTATATGTTTTCGTCTTGGATACGATGTCTTTTCATAAATGTCATCCAAGCGTTCTTTGAACTGATCAATAAGAGTGTATGGTGAACGTCTATTTGGATATCTTGTAAAATCTTGAAAAGATGAATCTAAGAACTCTTTAAGTAGGTTATTGACATGTTTTTCATGCAAAAAGTCAATATGATGATCTAAATCTATAGGGATGTCTGCATTTTGAGACATATGTATCAAATATGAAACATCCATACTCTTATCGAGATTTCTTCTCTTTATCTCTTCCCAAATCAGGGATATTGATATTGTATCTCGGTCTCTTAATATATCCCGTATTAGCAAAAATATATTCTTATGATTCTCTGATTTGAAGTGGTGCTCCGATAATCTACGAACAACAACATGCGCATGTTCTAAATAATTAACAGCTTGTCCTAAGACAAAAAACTCAACATCTAGGAGATCTTTTTCTTCTTCAGATTGTTTTATCATAAGGTATCCAGAAATAACTTCGAGGATTGTATAAAAGAAATATAAATTACCTGATTATTTCTATAATCAGGTAAAACTCATAACTTATATCACGAGGTTGTGTGTGCGTAAAGGCAATTCACTACATAGAAATTTAGATACAATCTTTGGGAATGAAGTTTATTCAAACAACCTAACACATCAGGAATTTCTTTCTGTTAGAAACCAGCATCTTTGGGAAAAACTAAGAGATATCCCACTTTATGAAGCTGTGCATACATGGCTGTCTTCTTTAACTAATCATACATCTAGATCGTACAGAGGATCTATTTTAGCTTTAGAAAGAATAGGTTTGATTTCTTTAAAAATGCCACTACAGCAATTTGCTCTGCTAAACCACAACATTATATTAGACGCTATAAAACAAATTCCTACCACAGTAGTGTGTTGGTCTGAAGGAACAAAGCAAGTCAGAGCAGCATGTTATATATCCCTAACTAAGTTTTTAAATCGAGTAACATCTGGAATAATATCTATAGCACAACCATCTCATCAAGAATCCAATAAGACATTTTACAAAATCCGAGATCTGGTCAAAACAAATGCTATGAACCAAGTTGAGCGGGTATTATTTTTAGAGGAATTATCTAAAATTAACTACAGAGATTGGTTAATAGCCCAAACTATTCTTCAAGGTGCAAAACGAGTAACAGAAGCTCTATCAGTTACAACAGACCATATTTGTTTTGAAAACGGAGTCATATCTTTTAATCAAATTAAAAGTCGAGGTGTGTTTAAAACAACAATTATTACCTATCCGCAAAAATTTATGAAATTACTTCAAGATTATGTAGGGGAAAGAAAAGGGTTGGTGTTTATAACTAAGAAAGGCAGGGGTGTTGGTTTGAAACAATTGGCAGGTACTTTTGCTAAAGCAGGAATAAAAGCACACATACCATTTAAAGTAACACCCCATGTTCTACGAGCTACCGCAGTTACTGAATACAAAAAAATGGGGTGTTCAGATTCCGATATCATGAAGATAACAGGTCACTCATCTTCGAAAATGATATACGCTTATGATAAATCTACTATAGCCGACAACGCATCAAAAAAAGTGTCTCTAATTTAGTCATAAAGTGGAAATCAATAATTTCCACTTAAAAAACTACAACTAAACCAAAAATCATCCAATTCTA